>NZ_JAMYPD010000004.1:0-20000 GCF_040320195.1 Mesorhizobium sp. M0768
CCCCCCCCCCGGTCCCGTAGTTTTCCCCGCGTAGGGGACGCGCCTGGCGCCCCCCGCCCCCCGCCGGGCGGCCGGGTCGCCCCCTCGCGGGCCGCGGCGACAACCCCCCCGCCCGGCGGCCCCCGGGGGGCCCCCGCGCCCGTCTTTAGCCCCCCCGAAGTCTTGGCACCCCCCGAAAACGGCAATTCGAAATTCAGCGGTGCCATCACCGCACGTCCGTTGACAAGCTTGCCGTCGATGAGGTTCATCGGCGGCGAGCCGACGAAGCTTGCCACGTAGGTGTCGCGCGGATTGTTGTAGATCTCGTACGGCGTGCCGGTCTGGACGATGCGGCCATGGTTGAGCACGCCGACCTTGTCACCCATCGACATCGCCTCGATCTGATCGTGCGTCACGAACAGGAAGGTGGCGCCAAGCTGCATCTGCAGGTTCTTCAATTCGGTGCGCAGCGCTTCGCGCAATTTGGCGTCGAGCGCCGACAACGGCTCATCCATCAGGAATACCCTCGGCTTGCGCACGATGGCGCGGCCGATCGAGACGCGCTGCATCTCGCCGCCTGAAAGCCGGTCGGTCTTGCGGTCGAGTAGATGCTCGATCCGCAGCGTCCTGGCGGCGCGGTCGACGCGATCCTTGATCTCGGCATCGGGCAGCCGGCGGATTTTCGGCTTCAGCGGAAATTCGAGGTTTTGGCGTACGGTATAGCGCGGGTAGAGTGAATATTGCTGCAGCACCAGCGCCACGTCGCGCTCCGCCGCGCCCCAATCGGCGACATCGACGCCGTCGATCAAGACCTGACCTTCGCTCGGTTTTTCCAGGCCGGCAATCATGCGCAGCGTCGTCGTCTTGCCGGCGCCGGTCTCGCCGAGCAGGACGAAGAACTCGCCATCGGCGATGTCGAGATCGAGCCCGGTCAAGGCGGTGTGGTTGCCGAATTTCTTCGAGATGTTCTTGAGCTGGATGTGGGCCATCAGAGTCTCACTCCCAGCGATTTGCCGCTCGCCGTGTCGAAGAAATGCGCGTGGCCGGGATCGATTCTGACGAAGACTCTTTCGCCGGGGCCGCCGATGAAGCCGCTCTTGGTGCGCGCACGCAGCATCTTGGAGCCGACCTTGAGGTCGACGATGTCGAAGGAGCCGAGCGGCTCGACGATCTGCGTCTCCACCGGCAAGAACCCTTCGGCTGCTTCGCGGCGGACGAGGACGCCTTCCGGCCGGATGCCGAGCGCGAGTTGGCCGCCGGCATGGCCGTTGAGCTTCGACAGCAAGGCGCGCGGGAATTCGAAACCGGCGGCCGCATCGCCGACGGTGACCGAGGCCGACGAGGCTTTCTCGGTCACCGAAGCGTCGGCGACGTTCATCACCGGGCTGCCTACAAATTGCGCGACGAAAAGGTTCGCCGGATGCGAATAGACCTCGTCCGGCGAGCCAACCTGCTGCAGCACACCTTCATGCATGATGACGATGCGGTCGGCGAGGCTCATCGCCTCGATCTGGTCGTGGGTGACGTAGATGCTGGTCGAGCCCTGCTTGATGTGCAGCCGCTTGATCTCGGCCCGCATCTCCTCGCGCAGCTTGGCATCGAGCGCCCCGATCGGCTCGTCCATCAGCATCGCCTTCGGCCGCCGCACCAAGGCTCGGCCGATCGCCACGCGCTGCATGTCGCCGCCCGACAGCGCCGACGGTTTCTTGGCGAGGAGATCGCTGATCTGCAGCTTCTTGGCGACCGAGCGAACCTCGCTGTCGATCTCGGCCTTGCTCTTGCGCGTCGCCCTGAGCGGAAAGGCGATGTTCTCATAGACGCTCATATGCGGATAGAGCGAGAACGACTGGAAGACCATGGCGATATCGCGATCGGCGGCCTTGAGGTGCTGGACCGGCTTGCCGTCGATGAGGATGTCGCCGCCGTCGATCGTCTCCAGCCCGGCAATCGCCCTGAGCGTCGTCGTCTTCCCGCAGCCCGACTGGCCGAGCAGCACGATGAACTCGTTGTCGTCGATCTTCAGGTTGAGGTCTTTGATGACCTGGACGGCGCCGAAATATTTCTGGACGCCTCGAAGCTCGATCTGGGTCAATGCTGTGCCCCCGGATTTGCCCCTTGCCCGGTGCCGGCCTTCTCCTCCGGCGCGATCTTGGAGGTGATGTTGAAGCCGATCAGGCCGATCAGGATGATGGTCACGCCATAGCTGTGCAGCAGCATGTTCCACGGCTGGCAGAGCGCGATGATACCGAGCACCATCAGCACCTGGCTGCCCGGTTCGAGATATTTCTGGTTGATGTCGCGAAAGCTCATTTGCGGATCGCTCCAAACGACATGCCGCGCAACAGGTGGTTGCGGAGCAGGAAGGTGAAGATCGCGACCGGCAGCAGGAACAGGAAGGTTCCGGCGGCAATCACCGTCCAGTCCGGCAGGCCGGAACCGATCTGGCTGGGGATGAAGGGCGGTGCTGTCTGGGCACGGCGGCTGGTCATGATCAGTGCGAAGGCATATTCGTTCCACGCCGTGATAAAGCAGAACACGGCGGTGGCGGCGATGCCGGTGGCGGCCTCGGGCAGCACGATCTTGAAGAAGGCCTCCATGCGCGTATAGCCGTCGACGAGGGCCGCCTCCTCATACTCCTTGGGGATCTCGTCCATGAAGCCTTTCATCAGCCACACCGAGAAGGACAGGTTGAAGGCGGTGTAAAGGATGATCAGGCCGATATGGGAATCGTTGAGGCCGACCGCCCGGTACATCAGGAACATCGGAATGGCGACGACCACCGGCGGCAGCATGCGTGTCGACAGGATGAAGAACAGTAGGTCCGCCTCGCCTTTTACCTTGAAGCGCGAGAACCCATAGGCGGTGAAGGTGCCCATGCCGACGGCCAGGACGGTCGAGGTTATGGCAACGATCAGTGAGTTCATGAAACGGCTCGGATAGCCCGACCACTGCACCTGGCCCTTGCCGTCGCGCACGATCTTTTCGCCCCCATTGAAGACGACGCGCTCCCACCACGGCGCAGCCGCGTACTCCTCCGGCGACGGCGGGCTGCGCAGCTGCGAACGCTTGGTAAACAACTTGACGAAGGGCGATATCTCCGGCTGGAAAACCACCGTCGGCGGAATGGTGGTGGCGAGGTTGCGCGGCTTGAACGCCGTCGAGGCGATCCAGTAGATCGGCGCCAGGAAGATGATCGTCACCAGCAGGACAGCGACGATGGCGACCCGGTTGAAGGTGATTTCGGAAGAAGTGCGGACTGCGGCCATCTCAGCGCTCCTTCACCTTGTTGAGGTATTTGACATAGATGTTGGTGATCGCCAGCACCATGATCAGCACGATGTAGGCGAGCGCGCAGGAACGCCCGGTCTGCCATTCCTGGAACGCCATCTTGTAGAGCCGGATCGAGATCAGCTCGGCCGTCGGCTGGCTGGTCAGGATGTAGGCGAGGTCGAAGGTCTTGAACGCCTCCATGGTGCGGAAGATGACCGCGATCATCAGGATCGGCGCAACCAGCGGCAGCGTTATGCGGAAGAAGGTGTAGAACGGCCCGGCCCTGTCGATCGCGGCTGCCTCGTAGAGATGCTTGGGCACGGCCGACAGGCCGGCCAGCGACAACAGCATGACGAAGGGCGACCACATCCAGATGTCGGTCAGCGCGACCGCATAGAGCGCCATTTTCGGATTCGACAGCCATTCGAAGGTGCCGAGGCCCAGCGCATAATTGATGATGCCGAAGGACGGATCGTAGAGCAGCTTCCAGAACAGGCCGACGACGGCCATCGACAGCATCATCGGCAACAACAGGAGCGTCGTCAGCAGGCCCTTGAGCGGAATGTCGCGATTGAGCAGCATGGCCACGCCGAAGCCGACGAGCAGCTGGCCGGCGACCGAGATGATGACGTATTTTGCGGTGATGGCGAAGTTGGACCAGACATAGGGATCGCTGAGCAGGTCGCGATAGTTTTGCAGCCCGACGAAATTCGCCGCCGCGCTGGTCGAGGCGCGGAAATCGGTGAACGAATAGCCCAGCGAATAGATCAGCGGGAAGATGTTGAAGACGATCAGAAACAGGATCGTCGGGATGATGAAGAGATTGCGGATCGAAATGTCGCTTAGACCGCGAGCGGCGGCCCGCGAGGACCTGTCCAGCGTGGTGATCATCGTGGTCGCCAAGACTCTGCTCCCGGTTCAAAAATCAGAAAAAGAAACGGAGGAGGCACGAACGCCCCCTCCGTGAAACTTCATACTTATTGGCCGCGGCCGTATTTCTTGAAGGTCGCGTTCCAGTCGGCTGCCAGTGCGTCCAGCGTCTCCTTGGCGGTGCCTTCGCCGCCGATCATGTAAGGATAGATGCGCTGGTTAAGCTGCTGCAGCAGTTCCGCGTATTCCGGAACCGCCCAGAAGTCCTTGACCTTGAACATGGTCTCGTAGAACGCCTTGTTATAGGGCGTGGCGTTCTGGAATTCGGGCGACTTGAGCACGGCGGCACTGCAGGTGTAGCCGCCAAGCGCTGCCCATTTCTTCTGGGTCTCGTCCTTGATGAACCATTCCAGGAACTTCGTCGCCTCTTCCTGCTTCTGCGAGTAGGAAACGATGGAGATGCCCTGACCGCCGAGTGCGGCGAACTGGTCGCCGCCAGGTCCGGCTGGATTGGCGAAGAAGCCGGTGTTCTTGGCGTTCGGGTTCGACGCCTCGTTGATCAACGAGGGGAAGAACGCGAAGTAGTTCATGCTCATCGCGGCCAGGTTTTCAGTGATCGCCTGGTTGTCCTCGACGAAGAACGACTTGGCCCAGCCCGGAGGCGTGAACTTGTAGAGTTCCTTGTAGGCGTCGAGCGCCGCGATCGCCTTGTCGGAGTTGATGAAGCCATCGACCTTGTAGGTCTTATAGTCACCCAGCTCGCCGCCAAAGGAGAACAGCGCGTTTTCGAAGCCCATCGCCATCGCGTCATAAGAATTGTCGGTGTAGATGGCGATGCCGTATTTTTTCTGGTCCGGCCGGTAGAAGAATTCGGCGATGTCGCGTAGCGCCTTGAAATCCTTCGGCACGTCGAGATCGTAGCCATACTTGGCCTTGAAGGCTTCCTTTTCCTTGGGGTCTTCGAACCAGTCCTTGCGATAGGACCAGCCGACGGCGTCGCCTTCGAGCGGAATGGCCCAGTACTTGCTGCTGCCGCCCGGATATTCGGCATAGTATTTCACCGTGGCCGGTGCCATCACTTCACCGACCTTGTGCTTGTTGAAGAAGTCGGTCAGGTCGACATAGTGGCCACCGGTCGAGCCAGCACCAAGCCATTGCGAGTCGCCGACGACCATATCGTAGGCGTCGCCATGGGCGTTGAACTCGGTGAAGGCCTTGGTCTGGAAGTCGGGCCACGGTGTGGTTTCCACCGTGATCTTGACGCCGGTTTCCTTCTCGTACTCGTTGCCGAGTTCCTGCAGGTAATTGGCCGGATCCCATTCCGCCCAGAAGATTGTAAGTTCCTTTTCCTGCGCGTAGACGGACGTTCCGCAGGCGAGCACTAGGCCGATACCAGCAAGCAAGCTGGTCATTGTCTTGCGCATAATGATTTCCTCCCTTGTGCGCATTCTACCGTTCATGAGAACCGGCATCGAGGCCGGCCCTGGTAGTCCTCCCGTGACGGCACCGTTTCGGTCTGTGAGCCTCCTCGCTCGACCGAAACGGATCTCAGCCTTCACCTTTGATCCGCTTTATTTGTCCTGATCTGGTATTACCAATTTAAGAGGAACGTCAAGCCCTTTCTTGGACGGTGGCGGACACGCAGACAAGTTGGCTTCTGCGATATCTGCCTGTTTTCCCTGAATTTTCCTACTCCTTGATACATGAATGCCTTACTTGGGCCGCTGCATCGCTAGTAGCATGAATAGCCAGGTTGAAAATCTGGTCGAACCAGATTGGCGTCATCTCACGGCGGTCGTCGGCGCGATCCCATCTCCTTCAATCATCGATTCGGTCATAGCCGCGCGCACAAGAGCGCCGGCCGCCCATTGCGCAACCGACATCATACTGCGGCTATCCAATCCCCATATATCCTTTAAAACGATCAGCACCTCAACACCGAAGATCAATGACAGCGCCTGCGCGAGCCGCTTGAATTCGCGCGGCGGCAACCGGCCTTTGAGTGGCGCGATCGCATCTTTCAAGAGATCGACGCGATGGCCGCGCGTGAAGGCAGGTTCGCCGTCAAGCGTGCCTGCCTGTCGCTGCGCCCACTGGTCGAGCGACAGTTTCAGCGCCGCCTTGAACGTCGCTTCGAAGACCTCGATGCGCGGCATGGCGGTCTCGAACAGCTCGGCGACCCGGCGCTCGGGATCGGCAGAGCTCGATTTCCACGTAAGGATCGGCCCAAGCCCCTCATCGACCACCGCCTGCACCAACGCCGCTTGGCTCGGAAAATACCGATAGGCGGTGGCGCGCGAGACCTCCGCTGCCTCCGCCACCTCGCTGACGGAGGGCGTGGCGCCCGCCTGCATCAGCTTTGTCGCCGTCTCAAGCATGAGACGCCTGGTGCGCGCGCGGGCCCCGCGCTCTACTTGGGGGTTCGGCCCTTGGCTGGCACCGTTGTCCATTGCCGCTTGTTGACGTGAGACATTCATGTCAATACGATACGCGTGTCTCAAAAAATTGCAATGGCCCTTCGCGCCGTCGAACGGCCGGGCAAAAAGGGGCGGCAGCGCCGAACACGCCCAAGACCGGGGAAACGCGATGAAGCGCATCTATGTGGTGGGCACCGCCGACACCAAGGGCGAGGAACTCGCATTTCTGGCCGATGCGGTCGCGGCTACCGGCGCTTCGATTGCCCGTGTCGACATCGGAACACGCGGCGCGACCGTGCCGGTCGATGTTTCGGCGGACGAGGTCGCCAGCCACCATTCCGAGGGTCGCAATGCCGTACTCGGCGTCGACGATCGCGGCACCGCGGTGGCGGCGATGGCTGCCGCCTTTGCCCGGTTTGTCCAGTCGCGCAGCGATATTGCCGGGATTATCGGCATTGGCGGCGGTGGCGGCACTTCGATCATCACCGCAGGCATGCGCACGCTGCCGCTCGGTCTGCCCAAGATCATGGTTTCGACGTTGGCCTCGGGTGACACCGCGCCTTACGTCGACGTCTCCGACATCGTCATGATGCCGTCGGTGACCGACATGGCCGGCCTCAACCGGCTTTCGCGTGTCGTGCTGCACAATGCCGCCCAGGCGATATCAGGCATGGCGACAAAGCCGGCGCCGCCGCCCGACGGCAAACCGTCGCTCGGCCTCACCATGTTCGGCGTCACCACGCCATGCGTGACCGCGATCGCCGATGAGCTTCGTTCGACTTATGACTGCATGGTCTTTCATGCCACCGGCACCGGCGGCCGCACCATGGAAAAATTGGCCGACAGCGGCCTGTTGTCCGGCGTCATCGACATCACAACGACCGAAGTCTGCGACTTGCTGTTTGGCGGCGTGCTGCCGGCGACCGAAGATCGCTTTGGCGCCATCGCCCGCACCGGGCTGCCGTATGTCGGCTCGGTCGGCGCGCTCGACATGGTCAATTTCTGGGCGCCGCCGACAATTCCGGAACGCTATCGCGGCCGGCTGTTCTATGAGCACAATCCAAACGTCACACTGATGCGCACCACTGCCGACGAAAGCAGAACGATCGGCGAATGGATCGGTACAAGGCTCAGCCTCTGCCAGGGTCCGGTTCGTTTCCTCATTCCGGAGAAAGGCGTGTCGGCTCTCGACATTGAAGGCGGCGCCTTCTTCGACCCTGAAGCCGATGCCGCTTTGTTCGAGGCAATCGAGCGTACCATCAAACCCGCCAAAACGCGGCGCGTGCTGCGTTTGCCGCTTCATATCAACGACCCCGAATTCGCCTGGGCTGCCACGACGGCCTTCCTCGACATCGCCAGACAGTGAGACACCAAGACATGGCCGCCATACCGCGCAAGAAAATCCTGGAGAAATTCCGCAAGATGATCGCGGACGGCGTGCCGATCGTCGGCGGCGGTGCCGGCACCGGCCTATCGGCCAAGGCCGAGGAAGCCGGCGGCATCGACCTGATCATCATCTACAATTCCGGCCGCTACCGCATGGCCGGGCGCGGCTCGGCCGCCGGCCTGCTCGCCTATGGCAACGCCAACGAAATCGTCAAGGAAATGGCCTACGAAGTGCTGCCGGTAGTGAAGAAGACGCCGGTGCTGGCCGGCGTCAACGGCACCGATCCCTTCGTCATCATGCCGCTGCTTTTGGCCGAGTTGAAGACGATGGGCTTTTCCGGTGTGCAGAACTTTCCGACCATCGGCCTGTTCGACGGCCAGATGCGGCAGAGTTTTGAAGAAACCGGCATGGGCTTCGGGCTCGAGGTCGACATGATCGCCGAGGCTCACAAACTCGACCTGTTGACCACGCCCTATGTCTTCAACGCAGACGAGGCGCGCGCCATGACAACAGCTGGCGCCGACATCGTCGTCGCCCATATGGGGGTGACCACCGGCGGCTCGATTGGCGCGACATCGGCTAAATCGCTGGACGACTGTGTGAGCGAGATCGACGCCATCGCCAAAGCGGCACGCTCAGTGCGCGAGGATATGATCCTGCTTTGCCATGGCGGGCCGATCTCGATGCCGGACGACGCCAGATATATTCTCGAGCGTTGCAAGGGCCTGCACGGGTTCTATGGCGCCAGTTCGATGGAGCGGCTGCCGGCGGAAGCCTCGATCGCCAGGCAGACGGCGGATTTCAAGGCCGTCACGTTCGGCGCTGCGTAGAGACCAGCAAAAAGAAGGGTGGGACGATGACCGATAACAGCAAGGTATTCGTATATCCAAAAGACGTCAGCGCCTTCGGCTTCGACTGGGGCAGGCTGTCGCTGACGGTCGCTCCCGAAGTGAACGGCGCAAAGCGATTTTCCGGTGGTGTCGTCGACCTACCGTCAGGCAAAGGCCATACGCGTCATAACCATCCGGGTGCGGAGGAGATCATCTTTGTCATCTCGGGCAATGGCGAGCAGATGGTCGAGGACGAGAAGGGCAACCCGGTCGTCGAGAAAGTCGGCCCCGGCTGCACCATCTATGTGCCGGAAAGCCGCTTCCACTCGACGCTCAATACCGGCGATGGGCCGATGCAGCTTTTCGTCGTCTATTCGCCGGCAGGGCCGGAACTGGCATTGCGGGAGTTGCCGGATTTCAGGTTGATCCCGCCGGGCAGATAATGTCACAGGCTGAGGCCAATCTTCATCGCACGAGCGACCCTTGCTAGGTTTTTAGTATCGCTTCCCAGAGCGAGCCTATCCGGCAAAGTGGGGACATCGCGCTCTGATCGGAAAGCATCCGGCGAAGGTAAGCGCGCCACCCAGTAGGACAAACAGTTTTCCGCTGCCTCCGGACCAAGCTGCCAGAGTACAAATCGAACAGCATTTTCAGGGAACATGAAGCCCGGAACTTCAGAACATGCGACCTGTTCGGCTAGTTTGCGCGGAACGTCGAAACGTTCGAAGAGCGGCAGGACAGTCGTTTGGATGTTGGCAACGATGTTCGCGATTTCAGGCTGGCGGGTATGCGGGTTTGCGATGTTCCATGTCCGCCAATGATGCGGGGTTCGCAAATTGCCAAGCTGTCCACCGGCGACCCAATCGCTGGCACTGGCGGGCCAAGCGCTTCGCTCGTCCCACTCCTTTATTGCCTTGCTGTAGACCGACGCATGCACGACGAGTTCGACATACTCGCCGCCGACGTTCAGATAGTTTGATTGAAAGGAGATTTTGAATGCCCAGTCGCCGGCCCGACGACTCGCATGAGGACCGCTTTTCGCAAAGCGGAACCCAATCGGTTCGAACTCCATGGAGATCTGCTCGCACCCGTCGATAAAGACCTGCTTGGGCAGTTCGCGTTCCATATCGGCAAATGCTCGCTGGCGTGACCAATTGTTTGCTCGGACGAGGTAATCTCAAGAACGGGCTAGGTACCAGCGCCTAAGCCGCCCCCGCCCCTGTTCCAGCCCCGGCCCCGATCGCCGAACATGACGTAACCGGCATCGGTCACCACCACCGTGTCCTCCAGCTTGATGAAGCCGCGCGTCGGGTGGAGCATGGTCGTCTCGACCGAAAGCACCATGTTCTTCTCCAGCGGCTTTGCGGCATAGGTGCCTTCATAGGTCACCGGATGGTTGGTCATCAGGAACGGCGCTTCATGCGTGATCAGCCCCATGCCATGCGCGAAAAAATCAGTATAGGCCGCAACCTTGGATTTCTTCAGAACGCCTTCGGCATGAGAAATCATGTCACCGCCCAGCGTGCCCGCCTTGACCTTGGAGAAGGCCGCCTGCTGCACTGTCTCGATCTCGGCCAGCAGATCCTCGAGTTCGGCGTCAGGGTCGCCCAGCACGCCCATGCGGCAAAGATCGCCGATATAGCCGTGGTAGTTGCCGCCGGAATCGATCGACATCACCTCGCCCTTCCTCCACGCCTGCGGCGAGGCGGCGCGGTTGTGGCTGGAGCCTAGCGTCAACAGGCAATATTCGAAATGCGCGCCGCGATTGGTCTCCTCGCGCCTGAGCTGTTCGATGATCTCGCTCTTGGTCGTGCCTTCGCGTGCCCAGCCGATGGTCGCCAGCATGGAATCGGTGATCAGCTCCGAAGCGATGCGCAGCTTTTCCAGCTCCGCCTCGGTTTTGATTGCCCGCATGCGCTCCAGCATATCAGTCGCATCGATCAGCTTGGCATCCGGCAGCGCGTTGCGGATCAGCATATAGGCGTCGGACGGCAGGAAGGCGGGCTCGATGCCGATGCGGGCATTGCCCTTGGTGATCTTTCGCAAATGCTCGACCGCCAGATTGGCGGCATCGAGCGTACCCCAGCAGGCGGCATGCAGTGTCGGCGTCCAGAATGGATGATTCTGGTGCTCGCCGCCTTCCATGCGGTTGCCGATGTAGGCGGCATGCTCCGGCCCACCTTTCTCATAGACGACGAAAGGCAGATAACGGCTGTGGCCGATTGCATCCATGGCGGCGAAGAAGATGAACTTGTAGCCGCCAAGCAGATATTGCGTGTTGTGCTTGGAGGTGGCGAGCAGCACGTCGATGCCGGCCTCCTCCATCAGCCCGTCCACCCTGGCCTGGTCGAACGGCACGCTGCCGACGGCATTCTTGCCTGGGGCAATGTTCATGTCTCTCTCCCTGAAATCCCTTAGCCGGCCGCTCGCCGGCACCGGCTTTTCCGGCTCTGAACCTCGGCTATGCTTAAATCTGCATCATTTTGCCCGATCTGGTCCAGCCAGAACGGGCGAACCAGCCCCAAAAGCTGCTCCACCTGCTGCACTTTACCCCAGCCTGGTCCTGCTAGAACCGCGCGTCGAACCGTTTTCTGTACAACTGGTCCAGCGGACGGAAATTTCAAAGCCACGTAGAGATGCGCCAATTCCATCTTTGGCGAAACCCCGCACAAGGCCCATAATCAGCTTTGCAGGATGCTTACGAGCGTCCGAGGGGTACGGCGGACCCGGCTGGGTCCGCGGAGAGGACGGAGTTCGATCATGCCAGAGTTCACCATTTCCAGACGTACAATGCTGGCCGGTTCGGCGTTGCTGTTGGCCTCCACCGCCATGCCGACGATCGGCTCGGCGCAGACGCCGAGAAAGGGCGGACGACTGGTTGTCGCCGCCGATTCCGAGCCGCGCAATCTCAATCCGGCGATTGTCGCCTCGAACGGCGTCTTCTTCATCTCGAGCAAGATCGTGGAAACCTTGGCCGAGGCCTCCTTCGGCGGCAAGGACGGGCTCGATCCGCGCCTGGCGCTCAGCTGGGAAGGTGCCGCCGACGGCCTGTCGCTGACGTTCAAACTGCGCGAGGGCGTCAAATGGCATGATGGGAAGCCATTCACCTCAGCCGATGTCGCCTTCTCGGCGCTGCAGGTCTGGAAGCCGCTGCAGAATCTCGGCCGCACCGTGTTCAAGGATCTGGAGGCCGTCGACACGCCGGACGAAACCACCGCCGTGTTCAAATTCGCCAAGCCGACACCGTTCCAGCTGATCCGCAACGCCTTGCCGGCGCTGAGCAGCGTGGTGCCCAAGCACATCTACGAGACCGGAAAGATCGAGGACAACCCGGCCAACAACGCCCCGGTCGGCACCGGACCGTTCAAATTTGCCGAACACAAGCCCGGCGAATATTACCGGCTGGAGAAGAACACCGACTATTGGGGCAAGGACGAGCCCTATCTCGACGAGATCATCTATCAGGTGCTGCCGGACCGCACGTCGGCGGCCAGCGCCCTGGAAGCCGAAGAGATCCAGCTCGCCGCCTTCTCGGCCGTGCCCCTGGCCGATCTCGACCGCATCTCCAAAGTGCCCGGTCTCAAGGTGATCACCAAGGGTTATGAAGGGCTGACCTACCAGCTCGTCGTCGAGATCAATCATCGCCGCAAGGAGCTGGCCGACCTGAAAGTACGCCAGGCGATCGCTCACGCCATCGACAAGGATTTCGTCGTCAAGACGGTATTCCTTGGCTATGCCGCCACCGCCACTGGCCCGGTGCCGAAAAACGACCCGCAATTCTACACCGCCGACGTGCCGACCTACGCCTTCGACGTTGCCAAGGCCAACGCCTTGCTTGACGAGGCCGGCTACAGCCGGGGCGATGACGGCAAGCGCTTTTCATTGAGATTGCTGCCGGCGCCTTACTTCAACGAAACCAAGCAGTTCGGCGACTATCTGCGCCAGGCGCTCGCCGTCATTGGCATCGACGCCCAGCTGGTCAACAACGACTCCGCCGCGCACATCAAGGCGGTTTACACCGACCACGCCTTCGACCTTGCGGTCGGGCCGCCGGTGTTCCGCGGCGATCCGGCGATCTCGACCACCATCCTGGTGCAGAGCGGTATTCCCGACGGCGTGCCCTTCTCCAACCAGGGTGGCTACAAGAATGCCGATCTCGACGCCCTGATCGCCAAGGCATCGGAGACGCTCGACACCGCCGCCCGCACCGAACTCTACAAGGAGTTCCAGAGAAAAGTTGCCGCCGACCTGCCGCTGATCAACGTCGCCGAATGGAGTTTCATCAGCGTCGCCCGCGATACGGTCAACAACATCGCTAACAACCCGCGCTGGGCAGTATCGAACTGGGCGGACACTTGGCTCGCGGGGTAAGGAAGTCTCTCCAGACTTGCGTGCCGCTTGTGTGGGTGCTCAGCTTCAGCGATGAGAGCTTTTTCGCGCCCCCCTCTGTCCTGCCCTCTTTGCCACCACTTGGCATCTCCCCCACGAGCGGGGAGATCGGCTGTCATTGTCGCTTTCGCCAATCTCCAGCGTTGCAAGACGGCCGGCATCGCCGAAACTGCCAATCTCCCTCCTTGTGGGGGAGATGTCCGGCAGGACAGAGGGGGGCGCCGTAAAGCGCGGCACCGAAGACTTGGCTCTCCTATCGGCGTTGCGCCATGACCCGCGCCGTCATCCTCCTTCGCCGCCGTCTCGTCGGCATCATCTTCGTGCTGCTGATTGTCGTCATCGGCACGTTCCTGTTGCTCGAAGCCGCTCCCGGCGACGCGGTCGATGCCTACATCGTCTCGACCGGAGGCGACGCCGGCATGATCGAGCTGTTGCGTCACCGCTGGGGGCTCGACCAGTCGGAGCTGACACGGCTCGCCAATTACCTTTGGGCGCTGCTGCATCTCGATCTCGGCCAATCGGTCAGCTTTTCGCGGCCGATCCGCGATGTCATCCTCGAGCGCCTGCCCAACACGCTGCTGTTGATGGGGAGCGCCACGGCGCTCTCCTTCGGCCTCGGCTCGGCTCTCGGCATCTATGTCGGCGCCAGTCCCGGCAGCTTCCGCGATCGTTTCCTGTCCATCGGTTCGCTGGCGCTCTATGCCGTGCCGGGCTTCTGGCTCGGGCTTGTGCTGATCATTGTCTTCGCCGTCGACCTGCGCTGGTTTCCGATCGGCGGCATCGAGAGTATCGCCTCGGCCAAGACCGGCCTCGATCGCGCCGCCGACATCGCCCGCCATCTCGTCCTGCCGGTTTCGGCGCTCGGCTTCATTTATCTCGCGCTCTATCTGCGCATGATGCGCGCCGGCATGGCCGAGGTGTGGCGACAGGACTTTGTGCTGGCCGCCCGTGCCAGGGGACTTTCCCGCCGTCGCATCGTGCTCGCTCACGTCGCCCGTAACGCGCTGTTGCCGCTGGTCACCATGTTCGGCCTGCAATCCGCGCAAATGCTGGGCGGCAGCGTTGTCATCGAAAGCGTCTTTTCCGTGCCAGGCCTTGGCCGGCTGGCGCAGGAAGCGGTGGCCGCGCGGGATATCCCACTACTGCTCGGCATCATTCTCGTCAGCGCCGTCCTGGTCGTCATCATCAACCTTCTCGTCGACATCGCCTACGCCTTCCTCGATCCGCGCGTCGGCGCCAGTGAGGCCGGCGCGTGAGCCCGCTTCGCCGCTTTCTCCGGACCCCGGAAGCGATCGCCGGCGCGGTCATCCTGGCGGCGCTGTTTGCCATGGCGCTTGCCGCACCTTTGTTCTTTCCCGGCGATCCGCAGGCGATTGCCGGGCCGGCGTTGCTGCCGCCGTTCCAGGACTGGTCGTTGCCACTCGGCACCGACCGCCTCGGCCGCAACGTGCTTGCCGAGCTTTTCCACGGCGCCCGCACCTCGCTGGCGGTCGGGCTGGCAGCAGCCGCCGCCGCCCTTGCCGTCGGTGCCGTGATCGGCACGTTGGCCGGCTTTGCCGGCGGTCTTGTCGACGAGATGCTGATGCGCATCACCGACGCTTTCCAGACCGTCCCAGCCTTTCTGCTGGCTTTGGCTTTCGTCAGCATCGTCGGGCCGTCGCTCGGCGTCGTCGTCGCTGCGATCGCGCTGGGCGCCTGGACCGGACCGGCACGCGTGGCGCGCGCCGAAGTGCTGTCGATCCGCGAGCGCGATTTTGTTGCCGGCGCCCGCGTCATCGGCATGCATCCGCTGGAGATCGCCTTTCGCGAGGTGCTCCCCAATGCGCTGCCGCCGGTAATGGCTTTGTCGTCGGTGATCGTCGCCGCGGCGATTCTCACCGAAGCGGCATTGTCCTTCCTCGGCCTTGGCGACCCCAACCGCGTAACCTGGGGCGGCATGATCGCCGAAGGCCGCGCCGTGCTGCGCACCGCGCCCTTCCTGTCGATCATTCCGGGCGTAGCGCTCGTGCTGACCGTGCTCGGCGTCTATCTCACCGGCGAAGGCGTCGTCGAGACCACGGCGATGAGGAGGAGCCTGTCGTGACGGCGCTTGCTTCGATTCGCAGTCTGACGGTGACCTATCGCCGCGACGGCGCCGAGGTGGCGGCGCTAAAGAATGTCAGCCTCGACATCCCCGCCGGCGAGCGCTTTGCCATCATCGGCGAGAGCGGTTCCGGCAAGAGCACGCTGGCGCTAGCCATTGCCGGGCTGCTGCCGGCCACTGCCAAGATCGAAGGCCGTATCGATTGGCTCTTGCGCCCGCCACCAATGTTTGGTGCCAAGGCACCTGCCGGTCTTCGCGACCATGCTCCAATCGGTGGCCGTGACATCGGCTTTATTTTCCAGGACCCATCCGCAAGTCTCGATCCGGTGATGCCAATAGGCAAGCAGATCGCGGAAGTCGCCTACACCCATCTCGGCCTCAGTTGGCGAGACGCCTATGCCAAGGCAAAAACCCTGCTCGAACGGGTCCGTCTGCCCGACCCCGATGTCGCTTTGCGTGCCTTTCCACATCAGCTCTCCGGCGGCCAGAAGCAGCGCGTGGCGATCGCCGCAGCGATTGCGGCCGGGCCGAAACTGCTGATCGCCGACGAGGCGACCAGTGCGCTGGACACCATCGTGCAGGCCGAGATTGTCGGGCTGATCCGGCGACTGGTGGCCGAGGACGGTATGACGCTGCTGTTCATCAGCCACGACATTGCGCTGGCCGCTGAGCTTGCAGAGCGCATAGCGGTGTTCCGGCATGGCGAGCTGCTCGAGCTCGATTCGACAGCCCAAATCGTCAATGCGCCGCGTCACGCATACACTCGTGTGCTGCTTGACGCTCATCTCGGCCTCGACGCCGAGCCGCTGTTGCGGCGAACATGACCAGTCCGCTGCTCGCCGTTTCCGGCCTGACCAAACGATACAGTCGCGGCGGCAAGACCATCGCCGCGGTCGACGACGTTTCCTTCCACATCGACCCCGGCGAGACGCTGGCGCTGGCCGGACCTTCCGGCAGCGGCAAGTCGACGATAGCTCGTCTAGTGCTCCGGCTCGTCGAATTCGATACCGGCAGTATCGAATTTGAAGGCAGCGATTTCCTGTCGCTGAACGGCGCTGCCTTGCGCGGCCGGCGCACTCGTCTTCAGATGGTGTTTCAGGATCCGCTCGCCGCCTTGAACCCACGCGCCACAGTCGCGCGTGTGCTCGACGACCCCCTGCGCATCCATCACATTGCCTCCGGCCCCGAGCGCCCGCGCCGAATTGCAGCTCTGCTGGAACGCGTCGGCCTCAGCCCCGGTCTCGCCGGCCGCGCCATTCACGAGATTTCCGGCGGCCAACGCCAGCGCGTTGCAATCGCCCGCGCCATTGCCACGAAACCGTCGCTGATCGTGCTCGACGAGGCCGTGTCGGCGCTCGACGTTTCGGTTCGCGCGCAGATCCTGCAACTGCTGCTCGATCTTCAACGCGAGGAGCGCATCGCCTATCTGTTCATTTCGCACGATCTCGGCGTCGTCCGTGCCATCGCCCACCGCATGGCCATTCTG
The DNA here is from genome assembly GCF_040320195.1 of Mesorhizobium sp. M0768. Taxonomy (NCBI): domain Bacteria; kingdom Pseudomonadati; phylum Pseudomonadota; class Alphaproteobacteria; order Hyphomicrobiales; family Phyllobacteriaceae; genus Mesorhizobium; species Mesorhizobium sp. M0768. Next base: position 16,712 of record NZ_JAMYPD010000004.1, read on the forward strand.
GACGCCGGGCGGATTGCCGAGAGCGGCGATGCCCGCACCGTCATCGACGCGCCGCAATCCGCGATCGGCAAGGCGCTGGTGGCGGCAGCGCCAAGACTGTCAAGGATCGAACAGGACGCATCATGACCGACGCCGAAGCCCGAGCCGAAAAACTGTCGCGCGAACTCGATTCCGCCTTCCGCAACCGTGCCGATCTCTATCGTCTGTTGCTCGACGAGCTGACCGCGGAAGTTGGCGCGGAAAAGGCTGAGGCGATCATGATCCGCACCATCGAACGGCGAGGCAGGGAGGTTGCGGCGGCGGCCTTCGCCGATTTCGGCCCCAACGACGCACCGGCGATCGGCGAGGCGTTCCTCGCCGTCAGCCCGGATGGCGGCCGCATGTATCCGACCGACGTCGAACGCGGTCCGGACCGCATCGCCTTCAAGGTCAGGCGCTGTCCGCTGAAGGACGCCTGGGTCGAGGCCGGCGTCGGCGACGAGAAGCTCGCCACACTCTGCCGCATCGCCGGCGCCTTCGATCGCGGCCTGTTCGAGGCCACCGGAGTGCGCTTCGACAACGTCACCTGGACGGCGGGCCACGGTTCCGGCTGCTGCCACATCGCCTTGACCAACCGCGATGCCGGTTAGAGCTGCAGCTCGAGCCATGTCGGCGAAGAAGTAGAGTTCCGTTCCGTTGGGCAGCACGGAGCCAAACACCCCGGCGCCATAAGGCAAGCGGGGATTTTGACGTGTGCATTGCAAGGAATTCGTGCGGACAGTATCTGCCTCGGTGTCCCGCTGTGTCGGCTTCGTTGCTAAGTGTCCGGGTTGCTAAGTGTCCGGCCGGAGACGTCTTTGTGGGTTCATGGTTGTGGCCTCGAGCCACGGCAATCAAATCAATCCGAGATTCTGTCGGATTGCGGCATCCTTGTTCGTCTTCTGTAGGGGAGTTCCTGGAGGTGAACTATGAGCGAATTGCCGGTGGTCAAAACGCGACGCAAAGGCAAGACGCTTACGCAGAGCATGCTGATCCCAACCGAGAAAATGGTCGCTGACGAACTCCGGGCTGCAGGACCTGGCCACTTTTCGGACCTTGCAGAGTTACGACGTAAGCTCGCGGCAAAATACGGAGCAGACGCCTGCTGCCCAGTGACTGTGCGGCGGCACCTGGTGCATATCAGTCAAGACGGCAGCGCGCCCTTTTGGCGCGTCGTAAATCCCGATCGGCCATTCGCCCGACGTATGAGAGGTTGATCGGAGCACATACGCGAAAAATTGGCCGCGGAATGCTAAAGTGTCCTGTCGCCGTACTTCAGCGCATACGAAAACGGCCCGCACAAGGCGGGCCGTTTTCGAATTTGGTTGCGGGGACAGGATTTGAACCTGTGACCTTCAGGTTATGAGCCTGACGAGCTACCGGGCTGCTCCACCCCGCGTCAACCCTAGAAGTAAGCCTTGGCTCACTGGATTCAAGCTTCCGCCAAATGAAAGGGCCGCTTGCGCGGCCCGATATCCCGTTGGCGGGCCTGTTCGTAAGGAGAAGATTAAACAACGTGCGCTTGGCAGACCTGGCAGCGACCTACTCTCCCGCGTCTTGAGACGAAGTACCATCAGCGCTGGAGCGTTTCACGGCCGAGTTCGGAATGGGATCGGGTGCAGCCGCTCCGCCATAACCACCAGGTCGGCAAAACGCACGTTGCTCGAGAAGCTGTTTTCTGTGCCATCCATCTCGGCGCAATCCAAGGATTGTCACCAGAAATGGGCATTAGGAATGAGAACGATCAAGCCGATCGAACTATTAGTACCGGTAAGCTTCAAGCGTTGCCGCTCTTCCACACCCGGCCTATCAACGTGGTCGTCTTCCACGGTTCTCAGGGAATACTCGTTTTAAGGTGGGTTTCCCGCTTAGATGCCTTCAGCGGTTATCCCGTCCGGATATAGCTACCCTGCTATGCGGCTGGCGCCACAACAGGTCCACCAGAGATCCGTCCATCCCGGTCCTCTCGTACTAGGGACAGATCCTTTCAATATTCCTACACCCACGGCAGATAGGGACCGAACTGTCTCACGACGTTCTGAACCCAACTCACGTACCGCTTTAAATGGCGAACAGCCATACCCTTGGGACCTGCTCCAGCCCCAGGATGCGATGAGTCGACATCGAGGTGCCAAACAACCCCGTCGATATGGACTCTTGGGGGTCATCAGCCTGTTATCCCCGGCGTACCTTTTATCCGTTGAGCGATGGCCCTTCCACGCGGGACCACCGGATCACTATGACCGACTTTCGTCTCTGCTCGACTTGTCAGTCTCGCAGTCAGGCAGGCTTATGCCATTGCACTCAGCGAACGATTTCCGACCGTTCTGAGCCCACCATCGCGCGCCTCCGTTACTCTTTAGGAGGCGACCGCCCCAGTCAAACTACCCACCATACATTGTCCCGGACCCGGATAACGGGCCGCGGTTAGACATCCATAGTGATAAGGGTGGTATTTCAAGGATGGCTCCACCTGAGCTGGCGCCCAGGTTTCAAAGCCTACCACCTATCCTACACATGCCACTACGAATGCCAATGTAAAGCTATAGTAAAGGTGCACGGGGTCTTTCCGTCTAACCGCAGGAACCCCGCATCTTCACGGGGAATTCAATTTCACTGAGTCTATGCTGGAGACAGCGGGGAAGTCGTTACGCCATTCGTGCAGGTCGGAACTTACCCGACAAGGAATTTCGCTACCTTAGGACCGTTATAGTTACGGCCGCCGTTTACTGGGGCTTCGATTCAGAGCTTGCACCCCTCCTCTTAACCTTCCAGCACCGGGCAGGCGTCAGACCCTATACGTCGTCTTGCGACTTCGCAGAGCCCTGTGTTTTTGATAAACAGTCGCTACCCCCTGGTCTGTGCCACCCTCCCATGCTTGCGCATGAAAGGGTCACGCTTCTTCCGAAGTTACGCGTGCAATTTGCCGAGTTCCTTCAGCATAGTTCTCTCAAGCGCCTTGGTATACTCTACCAGTCCACCAGTGTCGGTTTCGGGTACGGTCTATAAGGAGGAGCTATTTCCTGGAACCACGCAGCAGCCCTTTCAATCCGATAAGATTGGACTACCTCAATGATCCGTCACTTCCTCCAGGCCCACGAATATTAACGTGGTTCCCATCGTCTACGCATTTCTGCCTCGACTTAGGGGCCGGCTAACCCTGCTCAGATTAGCTTTAAGCAGGAACCCTTGGACTTTCGGCGGGGGAGTCTCTCACTCCCCTTACGTTACTCATGTCAGCATTCGCACTTCTGATACCTCCACCACCCCT